>NZ_CP050903.1 GCF_012272695.1 Nocardioides sp. JQ2195 | reverse complement strand
TCACGCGCTGCAACGCGGATTGACTGTGAGCAACCCTTGCGCGCGGTGTGTCTCGACTGCGATCACGTCGAGTTCTGGCGGTGTGACTCGTACTCCTGCGAGCCCTGCGGGGAACAGAAGCGGCGTCGTCTCGCCCGGCTAGTCGACAATGGTTCGGCTCAGCACCTTGCAGCAGGGAAACAGGGGTACTTCCTGACGCTCACTGCGCCGGGGACCAAGTCGGGGCACCGCCGCTGGTATCAAGGGAAACGGCAGGTGACTCCGGTCTGCGGGTGCGAGGTGCACGGCTTCACCGATGGTCAGTGGAACGCTCAGGAATCCGCCTGCTGGAATCGTCTCCGCACTGCTCTCACGCGGGATCGTGAGGTCATTTTCGCTGGGGCGGTCGAGACTCAGGAGCGGGGAATGCTTCACCGGCACGTGCTCGTGTTCGTTGATTCCAGGCTTGAGCACGAAGAGGTTCAGGCGCTCGCTCTGGCCGCTGGGTATGGGTGTGTCCTCGACCTAGAGCCGGTCCGCTCTGCTGACAAAGCGGCTCGCTATATCTCCAAGTACGTCACCAAGTCGGCTAGTGGCCGTGCTGTGGTGCCGTGGGAAAAGGTCGATGAGGACACGGGCGAACTCATCGGCAAACGGGCCACCTATCGACTCTGGTCGTCCTCCCGAAAGTGGGGCGTGACCATGAAAGAAATGAAGGCGGCAGCGTCGGCGCAGGCACGTGCCAGGGCGAACTATCTCCGCGAGCTCGAGAACCTGCTTGCTTCGGAGACTGCGGCAGCGGCAGACCCTGCACCCTATGCACTCTCGGCCACAGGCCCTCCGTAATCGCTTCGGGGCGGCCCCGGATGCGTCAGCATCCTCAACCCCGGTAACGGTCCTCTAGAGGCTCCACAGTCGCTGGAGGGCTTCGTCATGCCCGAAACCCTCGTCGTCCACCTCTTCAGCCGTCTGTGGGTGCGTTCTGCGGGCTGAAACGGCCAAAGCGACCGCATCCGACCGGCCACGAGGGATCCACAGACGCCCAGCGCGCAAGGGGCGCAGCCCCGAGCACTGCGCGGATGAGGGTCCGGGGCCGCTCGGTGCGGCTCTTGACTCTTCACTCGGAATAACTCAACGGGGAGTTTTGGGGAAACGCTTCGGGCGGTCAAAAGTTCTGATAGAAATTCCCTCACGACCGGCACTTTGGGCCACTCCCCTCGGTGTCGCGTCGGACAACACGGAGTCGCAGGCACACCGAGCACCCCGCGCCAGGGCGACATCATCGCGTGAGCCACGACGGGCTAGGGGCTATCCCGGTCCCGTCGTCTGTCAGGTGTCATCCATGGCTGTTGTCCATCCCTCTTTCGCGTTGTGCGACTGCATCGTGTGCCGTCAGTGGCACCGTCAGCGCGTTGCCAGGCACATCCCCACGCTCGCGGCACTGCGCCGGATCGCGTCGGCGTGCCTCCCACCAGTGGCGCTCGGGATCCGAGAAGATCGCCACTCAAAGCAAGAACCCTCTCAGCCGGCAAGCCAAGAGGGTTCTACCGCTCCAACTCAGGTGCATCTGAATGGGAGGGCCGCTAGTGCCCAGTCTGACACAGGCCGATGACAGTGCGGGATCAAACGGGGCGGCGGGTCGTGTCGGAGAGAGATGTCTCCACGGCTCCGGACGGCGAATGCGAGTCGTGGGGTCTGTGCGC